>NZ_BAAGXL010000001.1:0-14408 GCF_054779855.1 Haliea atlantica
TGTGCATTTCATGCCGCAAGTATATCAAACACCTGTCGCTTTACTAATGAAAAAGTTAGTAGGCCTGAATGCGTGCCTTGACGGCATCACTTTGAATGTCTTGACGCGAAATCTCCTGATTCTCTTCGCGGCAGTAATGTCGGCATTTCAAGTCCCAGATGATGTCGGTAGCTGTCGGCAAACCCGCACTACGTGAAGTGCCCGCGCCAAGAAACCATGCGTAGTTTTGCGGGCGTTGACAGAAAGCAGCCGTTAGTTGAGATTGAGTAATCAAATTTATCGTCCGATATCACGAGCCTCACGAAGTGCCCTATTGAAGAAATGGCGCGTTGCCTTATCCCGCGCCTCCGCATCGGTCAGCACGATATTTTTCATTTCGTTGTCCCGCTGGAACATGCGAATTGCACCTTGGAAGAAGGCATCACGAAACGCTGCATAGACCACATCGGGCGGGTTGTTGCGCAGCATCTCCGTCATGTCTTCGTTCATGATATCGCGGTTTACCTGCTCGAACCGGATCATGTCGGCTTCTGAAAAATCTGTACCATGACGGTCATTAAATGCCCGCACAATTTCCGATAATTCCTTCTTTTCGTCCTCTGTGTACGGCTTCGCGCCGAATTCGCTGATCGCATTTAGTGCCTCCGTGTCGCCAGCGGCTAGGGAGGCGCTGCCTCGTTCCTTCTCGACCACTTTAAAGGCCTGGAGGCGAAGCATATCTTCGGTGATTTCGATTTCTGGCGGCACTTCCCGATTTGGTAGAAGCCGGGAGAGCCAGTTTCCATAGACGGCTAGCTTTTCGAGGCTTGTATCATCAAGCTGCATGACCTGGGCGATGAAGCTGTAGAACCGGCTATAGCTTTTCAAGAGCTGCCGGAACTCCTCTTGCCGCCCTTCATCGTCATCAGCTTCGAAGCGGGCGACGGCCTGCTTCACAAGACCTTCAAGTTGCGCCCGATCCGCACCGCTCAAAATCCCTTTGAAATAGGTTTGGGAAAAACGCTCGATCTCGTCCTTATCGAGATAACCGAAGCGGTAGAGTCGTCCTTCCAGGTCATAGACCATGTTCGGGTCTGACATTGCCTCGATTGTGGTCGCCTCATAATAAGGCTTGAACGCAGTCTGGATATCTTCGATTGTATTTTGAAAATCGAGGATGAAGGTCTCATTCTTTCCGGCACGGGTACGGTTCAGGCGCGAAAGCGTCTGTACCGCCTGAAGTCCGGCCAGTTTGCGGTCTACATACATCGCACAGAGCTTCGGCTGGTCGAAGCCTGTTTGATATTTCTCGGCAACGATAAGAATTTGATAGGTTTCGGGGTACGGCGTCCCGTCTGGTTTAAAGCCATCGAAGCGCCCAGGAAGCTCCGTTTCCGAGAAGTCATTGAGATCCGCTTCCGTGTAAGTCTCACCGTCCAGCTCCAGTTCGCCCGAGAAGGCAACAAGGGTCTTCAAGTCAGCATAACCTTGTTCTCGGATGTACTTCTTTATCCCGAAATAATAGCGTAGCGCATGCTCGCGGCTTTGGGTAACGATCATCGCCTTCTCTTGCCCATTCAACATTCCCATGACATGGCGACGGAAATGCTCGACGATGATTTCTACCTTCTGGCCGATCGCGGTGGCGTGAAGATTCGCATAGCGGGCCACTTTACGCTGGCCGCGTCGGCCGCTCAGTTCGGGGTCATCCTCGATGGTTTTCTCGAGCTGGTAGTAGGCTTTATAGGTCATGTAGTTCTGGAGTACGTCCAGAATGAATTTTTCTTCGATGGCCTGGCGCATCGAATAGAGGTGGAACGGGTGGGGTAGCCCATCCGTCCCCATCACACCAAATCGTTCCAGCGTCACGTTGCGAGGTGTCGCGGTGAAGGCAAAGAAACTGATATTCGATTGTGGCCCGCGCGCTCTCTGGTATTCCGCGATCAGGTCTTCGATATCGTCGCTCGATGTGGCCTCGCGCGTGAGAGCGTCTGTCATGGCCTGGGCGCTTTTGCCCGATTGGCTCGAATGCGCTTCGTCGATGATAACAGCGAAGTTCCGCTTGCCCTGCCCGGAGAGCGCTTTCAGGTGATCGGTCGAAAACTTCTGGATTGTCGTGACGATGATCCGCGCACCCTTGGCAATCGCGTCCTTGAGCTGACGTGATGTGCCGTCGATTTTCTTGACCACGCCCTGTGTCTGCTCGAACTGCGATACCGTGTTCTGGAGCTGCCGGTCAAGCACAATGCGATCGGTCACAATGATAGCGGTATGAAAAACCTGTGAATCGTCATCGTCATGTAGGTTAATCGCATGGTGGGCCAGCCAGCCAATGGTGTTGGATTTTCCCGAACCTGCCGAGTGCTGGACGAGGTAGCTCTTACCCGCACCATTTATTTTCGCATCCGCCATGATCGTGCGAACCGCATCGAGCTGCTGGAAACGCGGAAAAATCATCACTTCATTCTTGCCGCTCACCTCCAGTGTCATGAACTGGCCGATCACATCGATCAGCACGGCGCGTGAAAAGATCGCTTGCCCCCAATCACCATCGCCGTAGAGGTATGCAATTCGATGCTCGCCCGGAATATCGGGGTTGCCCGCACCACCATCACGTCCGCGATTGAACGGCAAGAAGCGTGTCTTGCCGTTTTGTAGGCGCGTTGTCATCGACACGTTATCCTCGTCGATAGCGAAATGGACGAGCGCGCCGCGCTTGAAGGTTAGCAAAGGCTCACCGGCGGGTGAGCGATCTGAGCGGTATTGCTTTTCCGCGTGCTTGAAATTTGTGCCGGTCAGAAGATTTTTGGCTTCTATCGTCGCAATGGGAAGGCCGTTGAGGAACAGAACGACATCGATCCGATTGCCATTTTTCTGACTATAGGCGACCTCATCCATCACGCTGAGGATGTTCGCCTCATATTCCTGCATCCTCTTCTGCTCCAGTCCGCTTGCAGGACGGAAATAGCAAAGCGTAAACGGGATGCCGGGAACAATCTTGATTCCCTTACGGAGTACGTCAAGCAGGCCGCGATCCTTCAGCGCCTTGTCGAGCTGCTTGAACAGCACATCCTCTGCGGAGTTCTTGTAATGCTGCTCCAGCTTTTCCCAGGCTTCGATCTGCGTCGATTTTAGAAAGCGAATGACAAGCTCGCGGTCTATCGCTAAAGATTTGTCGAAATGGATCTCGCCTGCGTAAGCGTTACTATTCTCTGACCCGACGCGGCGAAGATAGCCTTGCGTTTTTACCAGATTCTTGACCAGGTGTTCCTGTAGAACGTTTTCTTTATGGACATTGGAGGCAGCGTGTTTTGTCATGCCTGTACTTTCCCTTCTCCGCACGCAATCATCGCAATAGTCCCAACGAGGGCAATATTGAGTGCGGTCATGGCTGACTGTAAATGGTGCAAATTGACATGGAATTCGCCATCGATAGGCTGGTCAGCCTTGACGGCTTTGTCATAATTCACGTTGTAGCGGAAGGCGGTTGAGTTAGGGTCTATTGCTCCCAGTTCCTTCATCCGAGTGATGATCCAATCGGGGCAGTCCGCGTCGAATTCATTTTTTACGAAAGCCCGATACTCTTCCGCCAAAGTATCGAGACTGTGGGTTTTCGCCGTGCCCTGCATGATCGCTTTGAGAAAAAGTTCGATCGAGTGTCGATAAAGGTAAAGGACTGGATTGGCGACATCGCAGTCTGCCACGTCTTGATGCTTGATACATTCAGTAAGATGATAAGCGGCATCGTAGTATTGCTGGCCGAGGTGCTGAAAGCGCTGATTGGCACTCCCGCCGACCAGGAAGCCTAGTGGCTCCGACCACTGATCCGGCCGCTCTATCGCGGCGGTCGGTTCTTCAAACAAGGGACGATGCATCTGCTCTTGACTGAAACCTGTCACGCACGCGCCTCCCGGAGAGATTCATCCTCTTCAATCTGATCGAGACGGCGGTCAGTCTGGCCTTGCTTGCCCCATGTCTGCACATCAATCTGGCCGGTGACAGCGGCGGTGATTAAGGCGGCGCGGAGTTCGTAGAGAACGTTGAGCGAATTGTTGGTTTTTTGATTAAGTAATTCAAGGGTTGCGATTTGCCTCTTAGTTGCTGTTAAAATTGAGCGCATTTCCTCGTTCGGAGGAATTGCAACCGGAAATTCGGATAAATTGGATTTCGATATCGATGCTAGATTAGTGCTTTGATTGCTATAAAAGTAGAAAAAATCACGAGCATACTGAGCGTTCGTCGCAAGTGAAATCCACTCAGCCTGTTCAGACTTGAATGGTTTCACTACAAAGACGTGGTTCTGATTCAAGCAAGGTTCGAATGGTGCATGCCACACCGCACCTCTACCAAGTTTATCGTTATCGCCTCCCTCATTCATAAGAATGTCGCCAGACTTCAAGCTGTACCGGCCAATTTCCGTGTCCGTTGCCGCAACTTCTGCAACATCTGATAAATCGACCCAACCTGCTTGCACATTTGCAACTCGAAGATACGGCACCAGTCGAGTGACGGTTGCCTCTGGAATAGTTCTGCCGAGTGTTAGTCCCCCTCGAATTCTGCCGAGGTGCTTCAGTCGTGTCACCACCCAGCCCACAGGAACACGCGGTAAGAAGCGAGACGATGATTCTACCGCTTCTTTTTGTTCTGGCAGTCCAACCGTTACAGCCTTAGAAATGACGGAAGTTCTCCGTTCGGAAAGGATCGCAACTAACCGTTGCTTCTTCTCGATCAGTTGATCGATGCGGGCGGTTTCGTGGTCGAGAAAATCCGCGATGGCCTTTTGGGTGTCTCGCGGTGGCAAAATAATCGGAATCGAGTTCCAATCATCTGTCTTTATCTGAAACGAATTGGGTCGAATGCCGTACAGATATCGAAGATAGATTTTTAGATAATATTGCGAGCGGAGAAGATGGTGAGAAAAGCGCTTGTCCAACTCCTTTGAGATATCATAGACCGCATATGCGGGACTAACGTGTCCTAGATGGTTAGAGACTCCCAGCCCGAGGTGGTTAAGCCACATCGTATTGACGGCGAGTTGGCCAGGACGCACAACTTTGTAGGTCTGTAGCTCCTCGTCAGTTCTACGTTGCTCTTCATGTTCGTAATCCTTGGGGACCACCCCACGATATTCGGACACAGAAAGCATATCCCCTACCGGAGTTTCTCCGTTCCGCTCCTTGCTCTCGCGGAATAAAAATCGAAAGCGTCGGACATCCCATCCACTGGGCAGGGGTGGGATTTCGTTATGTTCGATAAGTCGGACGCGCGCTTCTCCTGCGTCTAGGGGCGTAGTCATGCCGCCACCTCCTTCAGGAGCTCGGCGATCTCGACTTCAAGCGCTTTCAGCTCTGCGTCGATTTCTTTGAGCGGGCGCGGCGGAACGTACTGATAGAAATAGCGGTTAAAGTTGATCTCATAGCCAACACGACCAATCTTCTTGTCGCGCGTGTCGGTGTGGCTTTCGTCTACCCAGGCGTCGGGCACAAAAGGCTTTACCTCTCGTTCCACATAGTCCTGCCAGTCTTCATTTAGGGGCACAAGCTCATGGTCGCGCAGGTCGGTATCAGCTTCGGGATTTCCACTCTTGTCTTTGCAGATTTCGGCGTCATCGTCACGTTCGGATAGCGCGGAGAGAATCGCCTTTTTTATGGGAGCGCCAATCTTGACCTCGGCTGCCTTGAGCGCCTTGGACATGGCTTTCTCGAAAGTATCGCGTGCCATGAAGAGTTGATCGCCAGTGGCGCGGAGCGCGGCCTCGATATCGGCCTTTTCATCGTCAGCCAGTTTTGCAAAAGGCTTCTGATCGTGAAGACGTGCCAGTCGCTCGTCTGAGACTTGAAAATTCAAACGTAGCGGACGCTCGACGCGGATTTCGCGGTAGCCGAAGTCAGTTGTGTCGAAGATTTTCGATACATCAGACTCGCCGCTCCCACCGTTCAGGAATTCGGCATAGAGGCGCACGATTTCGGCGCGGGACTCGTCCGGGATTTCCCGGCGCTTGCTGCCGAGCGACTTGCGCATGGGTTTCCAAAATCGCTCGCCGGATGCGTCGATGAGTTGGACCTTGCCCCTACGATTTTTGGGTTTCCGGTTGGTCAGCAGCCAGACATAGGTCTGGATGCCGGTATTGTAGAAAAGATCGGTCGGCAAGGCGACAATGGCTTCGACCCAGTCATTTTCCAGCATCCAGCGGCGGATTTCGCTCTCGCCGGACTGAGCCCCTCCCGTGAAAAGCGGCGAGCCGTTCATGACGATGCCGATGCGCGAGCCGTCCTCGTCGTCGCGCATCTTGGAAATCATGTGCTGGAGGAAGAGAAGCTGCCCATCGGATATACGCGGCGTACCCGCACCGAAGCGGCCTTCAAAGCCCATATTCTCCGCTTCGGCCTTGATCGGATCCTGATATTTCTTCCAGTCCACGCCGTATGGAGGATTGGAGAGCATGTAGTGGAACTTCTTCCCTGCATGCGCGTCTTGGGTAAGCGTGTTGCCGAAGGCGATTTGCTCGGGATCGTGGCCGGTGACCAGCATGTCGGATTTACAGATACCGAAGGATTCGTCGTTCAGCTCCTGGCCGAACAACTCGACACGGATATTGCTGTTGAAGTCCTTCAGCGCTTCTTCAGTGAGCGCCAGCATGCCGCCGGTTCCACAGGCGGGGTCGTAGACCTGACGAATTATTCCGCGCCCTGAGAGCTTTGTGTCGTCATTTGCGATCAGAAGATCGACGATCAGCCGGATCACCTCGCGCGGGGTAAAGTGTTCGCCGGCAGTCTCGTTCGACATCTCGGAGAAGCGACGGATTAACTCCTCGAACATGTAGCCCATCTCAAGATTGCTAACCTTGCCGGGGTGCAGGTCGATCTCACAAAAGCGCTCGAAGACGTTCCACAGTATGCCACCGTCTTTCAGACGCTTTAGCTGATCTGTGAAGCGGAACTTGTCAAGGAATATGTCGCGGACATTCGGCGAGAACTTCGTGATGTAGTCGATCAGGTTCTGGTGGAGCTGGCCGGGATCCTGGCCCTTCAGGCTGTCGAAGGTGAAACGTGAGAGATTGTAGACCTTCACATTGCCGCCGACTGCCCCGAATAGGATCATGTCGCGGGTTGCGTCATCCGCGCTTTCAGGGAGTGATTTTTCGGCTTCGAGGACGGCTTGCTTGCTGTCTTCCAAGAGGCAGTCGAGGCGGCGTAGTACAACGAACGGCAGCATGACCTTGCCGTATTCGGATTGCTTGAAGTCGCCGCGAAGAATTTCCGCGACTGACCAGACGAACGAGCTTAAGCTGTGAACCTTGGAGGATGCCCCCGACACTGTGTTCTCCTATTCTTTAAAGCGATCTAGTTTACAAGAGACTTTCCTGTATAACTTTTGCCAAACTCTTTCCTAACGGTCGATCGTAGCCTGTTTTGTCAGTGGTATAGGGCTTGATAGGCGCTCGTATTCCTCAACTGATATGACCACGACCACAGGTCGTCCGTGTTTCTCGATTGCTACAGGCTGTGCCCGTGCAGTATCGAGAAGTAGGCCGAAGCTATTCTTTGCTTCCTTGGCGGACATAGATTTCATTTTGATCCCCAATGAGCCATTTCAGCTATTTTGGCTACAACAGTCCCTTCATGCAAGGGTTGAATCGGATGTACTTTCATCACCTAAAGGCATGTGGAGAGATTTAGCATTCTCTTACGGGCATGTTGCTGGTTGGATAGCGTTGGCCTCTGGCAAGTTCTGTCAAAAACTTCGTGAATGGAACGATCTCCTGGTCGACACTGGCAGATTCGAGGGCGCGCATATAGTCGTCCCGCTTTTCGACCGGAATGACTCTCCAAGGGTAGCCCCCGGAGGCCATCATCGCGTTCATCAGGAATCGGCCTATACGGCCGTTGCCATCCATGTACGGATGGATATAGACGAATATGAAATGCCCAAGCACGACCCGTACCTGGGCGGCAGTTTCCTCTTCGAGAAGTTCGAAGAAAGCGGGCATCAGGTCTCTTACGGCCTCTGTGTTGGGCGGCACATGCATCGATTTTCTGATATAGACGGGGCCGTTTCTGTAGCCGGCGAGGTCGGATGGTTTCAGGATGCCTGCTGCTACGCTCGGAGCAAAGAGTTCCCTGTACCAGGTGCCATGATCCTTTTGGGCGATGAGGCCGGGATTTTCGCCTCCGAGTATCTTTTCTATGCTGCCTTCGACGGCCTGGAAGGCCTGCCAGTAGCCGCGGGCTGCGAGGGCGTTGCGGTGGTTTCGGTCGTGTTCGTCGCCATCGGGATTCCAGGAGCCCGCTTTTACCCGCTCAATCAGCTCGCGGCTGACCTGATACCCCTCGATTGAGAGTGAGTGGTAGGCATCGGACGTGTAGATATCTTCTACCTGCTTTAGATAGGCAGCCTTGTTCTCGGGCAGGCCCGGCGGTTCCGGGAAGTGATCCAGGACAGGGGCGCGCATGGTTTCCCAGAGCAGCCGGATGCGGCTGACATAGGGGGAAGGCTCCCTTTTGCTGAAGGCCATGGGGCTGGGTGTGGAGAAGGGATCGCTTTCTCTGACGGTATAACCCGCTGCTTTCATGGTTTGTAGAATGTCATCGGCGATGTTTTCCCGGCCTATGTTACGAAATGCCCCGGCCAGGCGACCGGCAATGGTGCTGTGACCGCCGTCCAGGAGACGCGCCAAAAGGTCGGAGGCGTCGCCTGTCAGGGACAGCGCGGTTCGTATATCAGTCGGATTTTGGCGATAGATGCCAGGCGCGCATGCGATCAGGGCCGCAGGAAGCGTATAGACGCGCTGTCCTTCGGCTTTCATCATGTCCCCGGGAGGGGGAAGTTCGGCCTGGATGTCGAGCAGGGAGGTTCCGTGAGGCAGGGTGATCAGATTATTACTGGGCTTCTTCGTTCTGACGAGAAGCTGCTTTGGAACCGTCCAGTTTCCGGCGTGAAGGGCGATTGACTGCTCCGGTGACAGGCACCAGTCGTCGCCAAAGCGCGAGTCCAGGTAAGAGGTACAGAACTGCCAGAAAGAAGCATACCAGGCCGTGCTGTCACCAGCCTTATCGTCCGGACGGCAGGGTATATACCAGCCTTTAATGACTTCCTGGAGGAAGCCATTGCGGAGCAGACGCTCGCGGTGGGTTCGCGTCAGGTCTTTCGAGCGTATGGCCACCTGGCCGCGATCCTGAAGGTTTTTGAGAACCGAAAGCGATTCCGCCAGTTTTTCGGAAGGTGTGGCCATGGGGTATTACTCGTTTTTTGTGTTGCGCGGTTGCTAGTTTATTATGCTTTACCATGGTTAGTAAAATATGTCGAGCCATTATTAGTTTATCGTGCGATTAATGAGGCGGTGAAGAAGCAAACGACTTTAAGAAATCAATTAATGTGAAAAGCGATAACGATCTGTGAAAAACGGTGACGATTCGGGGTTCTCGTGAATTTTGATGACAATTGGAGCGGGAGCCATTGGTTACGACAGCTATGGCGTACAAATTGCTTTATATTGTGTTAATGAATATTGATAGGCACAATATATAGTGTATTATGGAGATTCCTAACCAAGAGAACTTCGGCAGATGACGACAAATCCTCCAAAAGGTGACGGCAGGCGCATCGGTGCTGTTCGGCTGCGGTCACAAACCCAAACGCCGTCCGATCATTACGTCAAGCGTAACGACCGGTGCCGACCGGTTCATGGATGTCAAAACCAGCGAAAAAACGCCCTTTAAGGGGGTTCGCAAGGAGAGGCGTTAGACATTATCTCCGTATAGTCTAGTTTCTTGCAAAGGTGGCGTATGGTGGAAAATGTAAAGCGGCAACATATCAAATCAGGTGTTGAGCGCGAGCTGTGGGCGCGAGCTGCCGGGCGCTGTCAGTTCAGCGCCTGCAATGAGATCCTTTACCGTTCTTCGGTAACGCAGGAAGCGGTACACCGGTCGCAGAAAGCGCATATATGGTCAGTTTCCAAAGACGGCCCCAGGGGGCAGGGGCCGTACGCCGACGACGATGCGGACATCAACGAGATCGGCAACCTCATGCTGGTATGTCATGGATGCCATACAAAAATCGATCAGGACAAAAAGGGCGATAAGTATAGCGCCGATCTTTTGCAGAGATGGAAACATGAGCATGAACAGCGCATTGAAATTGTTACCGGCATCCATCCTGATAAAAAGTCCCACCTCATCTTCTACGGCGCGAATATCGGCTCCGAAAAATCGCCCATTGGGTACAATGCCTGCGTTCAGGCCATGTTTCCGGCGTGGTATCCGGCAAGGGAGCGGCCGATCACTGTATCGATGGCCTGGGAATTAACGGATTCTAGCCGCGAGTTCTGGCAGGCCGAGCGTCGGCATCTCCTGAAAGTTTATGAAGCTCAGATTGAGCCGGTCATCAAGGAGGATGAGTGCAAGCACTTCTCCATCTTCGCTCTCGCGCCGCAGCCGCTGCTGATCTATCTTGGGGCGCTCCTGACCGACAAGATCGACGTTGAAACCTACCAGCCTCACCGGGAGCCCAAAGGTTGGTACTGGGCCGAGGGGCCGGATGACTTCGCGTATGTCATCAATAGTCCGGCTGATTTTGGCGGTGAGCCTGTGCTGCTTTTATCGCTGTCCGATCACGTTGCCCGCGACCGGGTTCACCGGATTCTCGGGGACAGGGTCAGTATCTGGGAACTCACCGTAGACAGCCCCCACAATGATTTCCTTCAGGCAAAAGAGCAGCTTTCCCAGTTTCGGAAGGCCATCCGGAGACTAATGGTGGAGATCAAACACAATCACGGGAATCAAACGCCGCTTCACATCTTCCCGGTAATGCCAGTGGCCTGCGCCATAGAGCTGGGCAGGGCGAGGATGCCCAAGGCTGAAATGCCCTGGATTATCTATGACCACAACATCAAGGAAAAAGAGTTTACACAATCCATCGTTATCGAAGGTGATAGCCATGCCGAACCGAAGTAACGCCGTACTGGAAAAAATCCTGGATCAGGTCGATCTGCCTGAGAGTGCCTATGAAACAGCCGAAAGACGCTACGAAGATCTCGGGAGCTGGCTTCACCGTCCCGAATCCGCCTGCTCAGGCTTTGATCCGCAAGTGACCCCCCAGGGATCATTCAGGCTGGGCACCGCCATCAGGCCGGAGGATGATGAGGAATATGATCTCGATATGGGCTGCATCCTGCGGCAGGGCCTCAATAAGACCAATATCACCCAGAAGGATTTGAAGGAGCTGCTGGGCGGCGACCTGGAGGCCTACCGGAACGCTCGAAACATCAAGGAAGAGCTGGACGAGAAAGATCGCTGCTGGCGGCTGGTATACGCAGATGATATGAATTTCCATTTGGATGTGGTGCCCAGTATCCCGGAGTCGGATTTTGCCCGCTCCCGCCTGAGAAAGCGGATGGTAGAAGCCAGCCAGCTGGATGAGGGGATTGCGCAGTCGGTATCGGCGCTGGCGCTGTCCATTACGGACAGGACAGACGAAAACTATGCTGTAGTCTCTGATCGCTGGCGTATCAGCAACCCCGAAGGTTACGCCAAATGGTTTGAATCGCGGATGAGGTTGGCGCAGCAGTATCTTGCTGAAAGGGAAATGGTGGTTAAAGCCAGTATTGACGATCTTCCTTACTATCGCTGGAAAACTCCCCTCCAGCACTGCATTCAGCTTCTGAAGCGCCACCGGGACACCATGTTCAAAGACAAGGACGACAATAAGCCCATATCCGTGATAATTACGACCCTGGCGGCCCGTGCCTATAACGGGGAAAGTGACCTTGCAGAGGCTCTTGCCAATATACTGGGCCGGATGGATCGGTTCATTAACGCCTCCGTGGCGAGGGTGCCCAATCCGGTGAACCCCGACGAGGATTTTGCCGATAAATGGTATTCCTCTGAACATGCGCACCTGGAGCTGGAGGAGAATTTCCATCTCTGGCTCACGCAGGCAAGAGCCCATTTCCGGGCGCTGCTTTCCAGGGACAACAGCCAAGCTATCATCGAAGCCGCTGATGCCGGCCTGGATATTAATCTTGACCGATCCGCCGTTGAGCTTGCGCTTGGACTGTCCGCCGCCGTCGCCAAGCCAGCCACGGCGATTGAGCCATCAAATGCGCGGCCCTGGCATAGATCGTAAATGCAAAAATGGTTGGATCTGGGCCTGAACGATTTTCTAGCCTCAAACCCGAGGATGAGGTTGATTAAGCTCAATGAAAGCACCGTCGTCGTTGAAGGTCGGTACGCATTTCATGCCAAGATGGAAGGTTACCCGGCGATCCGGGAAGAATTTACCATCAGGATCGAAATTCCCGGTAATTACCCCAGAGAAATCCCGAAAGTCCATGAGACAGAAGGACGCATAAAAAGAGATCGCGATTTTCACACTTACGCTGATGGGTCGTTTTGCCTAGGATCGGAGCTGAGGTTAAAGGCACTGATTGCCGCAAATCCACGCATACCCGATTTTGTAGAACGCGTTATTGATCACTTCCTTTACGGCGTCTGTTACAAACAAGAGCATGGCCGCGTTCCTTATGGTGAGCTGGATCATGGGGAGGACGGACTCATTGATGATTATCAGTCTATATTTCAAGTTAGGGGAAAGAAGGCCGTCTTGGGTGTTTTGAGCGCGCTTGCCAGGCGAAAGCGGGTTGCTAATAAACTCCCGTGCCCTTGTGGCTGTGGTTTCAGGCTCGGAAGATGTAGCTTCAGATTTAAATTGGTTCCCTGGCGAACGATTACGAGACGACGATGGTTCAGGGTTCACCTTCGAAATGATTTCACGGCTATACCTCGCCCTGAGCCCGGAACGCGTAAGAAGGGGCGAAAACGCAAGATCAGGCGAAAAAATGATTAGGTAAGGTTTTCTATCCCCTGTATTTGTATAGTCTGGATATACAAAATAGAAAAAATACAAACCCTATAGGGCAATTGAATGTGGCTTCGAAGGCAAAGAAGGAGTACAAATACCTGATAAATGGACGGCTTGAGGATGTTCTCGCGCTGATCCAGCTCGTCGCGCTTGACGCAGCTTCGCATCGCAGTGAGCAGGGGCTTCTAGCAGAATTGCCGGAGTGGCCAGATTCAGCTGAAAGCTGGACGCAGCTTGCGAAAGAACATCAGGAATTCTTCTGGGTCGTCGAGGGGCGGAATCACCCGATCTCCCTTGTCACGCGCCATGTGTCGGAGGAGGCTGGCACCCAGCGGCCGCCATTGTCTCCCGAGCATACGAAGGCGCTTCTGAATGCGTCCATTGAGCTGCATGACCGGCAGACTCGCAGAAGCCAGAGGTGGACAGTCCTGATACCGATATGGATGGCCGTTATCGGTGGGTTGCTTGCGCTGTTGAAAGAGCTGGTTAGCTAACAGTTTTCTGATATATTTATCGGACGCACCCTGACGGGCCGGGCTCTCGTTCACCGAACCTCTGTTGTGCGGACACTACACAGAGTTTCGGCCATTCGGCTTCGATCCCTTGCGCGGGCTTAGGGGCCAGCCCCTGCGGCGCACTTCATGAAAAATAAGACGGTCTCCCGTGGCTCCGTGCGTCTCGCGGGTTCACCGCTTGTGCGCCCGCCGTCGATTTTTCCTTCCGTTTGCACACCCCGTTCTCGGCGAAGGCCAGGGTTGTATGTGCAACCATTTTTACGGAAGGAGAACGAAAATGGAATTTGACCAAATTATCTGCGGTGAGGCCGTGGAGACGCTGAAGACTTTTGAGGCAGGCTGCGTTGATCTCGTGGTAACGGATCCGCCGTATCTTTGCAGCTATCGAGACCGGCAGGGCCGGACGCTTGCCGGGGACAGTGACCCGGCAATGGTGCTACCAGTCTATGATGAGCTGTTCCGCGTCCTGAAACAGAACAGCTACTGTATTACCTTCTATGGCTGGAATAATATCGCCGGGTTTTCCGGTGCGTGGGCGGCGGCGGGATTCCGAACGGTCGGGCATTTTGTCTGGCCCAAGCCTTATGCTTCCAAATCAGGCTTTGCCAGATACTGCCATGAATCCGCCTTTTTGCTGGCGAAGGGCCGCCCGAGGCAGCCCGCCCGGCCAATCAGTGATGTTCAGCGCTGGGAGTTCAGTGGCAATAAGGCGCATCCGACCGAAAAAGCGGTCAGTGTCATTGCGCCGCTGATAAAGTCCTACTCGGAACCGGGCGATGCTGTTCTCGACCCTTTTTCAGGTTCAGGCAGCACTGCCGTTGCGGCCGCGCTCACCGGACGGCGCTATCTCGGTATCGAGATCGAGGAAAAATACTGCGTCCATGCCCGCAGCCGTCTTGCCGGCGTCGCACGGAGGACGGGCGGAGCGATAGCCGCATAGCGCCCCGCCGGTCGGCTTCTGCCTAGATGGATCAGAAGCCGACCGGCTTTTTTATTTGGCTCCTCGTCACTCTGAGTGGAATTAGACCACATGCTGGGGCATCCTACCGCGCACCG
>NZ_BAAGXL010000002.1:0-12475 GCF_054779855.1 Haliea atlantica
TTCTGCACCGGGTGATCCGCCAGCGTCTGCGCCAGGCGGAACAGAGCATCTCACCGGAACGGGCACTGGAAACCCTGCGGCGTATCCAGCATCACCAGATCCAGCTCGGGGGCAAGAACCGCTCCGGCATTACCTCCCTGAGCCCGGAGCAGGCGGCGCTGTTGCAGAGCTTGCGAGTGGAAAAACCGGGTAATCCGGAGCAGCTGCCGCTGCTGTAGTGGCAATTTTGAAAACGGCACTCAATGAAATCAAGGAGTTACGTTGTTTGCTGTCGAACTCGGGTTGCCCTGGAATCAGTGGCAGCTTTGCCGTGGAATGGGTGGCAGGCTTCGCGTGGAATCAGTGGCAGGCTTGGTCTGGAATACGCAGTCTGGGCATCGACGATCGGTCGCAGCAGGTCGATGGCGCGCTTGACCAGGTTGGTCAGGGTGCTGCGGCTGACGGTGACACCCGCTTGCTGGATGCGCTGATGCTGTCGATACAGGGGCAGGTGGAACTGGAACTTGTCCACCAACAACCCGGCCAGCAGGCTGACATCCGCCAGGCTGTTGTCCAGCACCTGGAACGGCGCGGGGGTGCTGACCGGCTTGTCGTCGGCGCCCTTGCGCCGGAACACCGGGCGCTCGTGCTGGAGCACCACATAACAGCTCCGTTGGGCCAGCCGGTAGGAGGTTTTGGTGCCGATGACAGCGTACTGGTCGGCGTCTGGCCCGGTCAGCTCCGGCGGCAGTTGCTGGATAACTTCGACCGGCACCTCAGCAATAAAACGCAGGCCGGTATCATTCAGGCAGTCGTCGTCCCGCTGTTTCTTTCCGGTGCCGCGCTGATATGCGCGCACCGGACGCTGCTCATGCTCAGCAGGCGTGTCCGGTGGGGGCGCCTCGTCCTGCTGAAACAGACTGTCCTGCCCCGGCGGGTCATACACCTGCTTTTCGGACTTGGGACCAAACAGCTGTTTTTTGAACCAGTTCAGCTGACGGGTCAACTGCTGCAGAGCTTCGGACTGGGCGGCCAGCTGCTCGTGCAGCAGGGTGTTCTCCTCGGCCAGTGCCGAGTAAGAAGGCGCGTCGGACTGCGGTGCGTAAGCCGTTGAATTCATGGCCGATATTATACCCGAAGCCGGCGCGCTATACGCCCCGATACCGCTTGTACTGACGATATTTCTGCACCTCAATGCCATCGATCAGCAACTGCAAATCCGTCAGGGTCAGGGCCCGCTGACCGGAGGTGGACAAGGGCACCCGGAACTGACCCTGCTCCAGACGCTTGGCCCACAGACAGTAGCCAGTGGTAGCAAAGTAGAGCATTTTCATCTGGGTCTTGCGACGATTGACGAAGACAAAATACTGGCCGCTGAGCGGATCGTGCTGAAGCTGATAGCGCACCAGGGCACTCAGGCCCCGGAACGATTTGCGCATGTCGGTGGGTTCCGTACACAGCCAGATCCGGGCCTGACTATCGAGCCCGATCATCAGCCCTGGCTCCACGGTTACCCTGCGGCTGCACTCTGACGGCCATCGGCGAGGAATCCAGCGAGCAGTTCGACATTATTCCCGCCAAACTCCGTGTACTGTTGAAGCTGAGCGCTTACCGTTCGATATACAAGTCACCATTCATAACGACCGTCGAATAGTGATGTACGGGCTTCGTCACAGGAAATGACAAGGGTTCACCAGTCCGGATATCAAACCTACCGCCGTGAGCAGGACACTCAATTTCCATACCCTCGAGCCATCCTTCAGAGAGAGAAGCTTCACCATGACTACAGCGGTCAGCCAGAGCATAAAAACCGCCCTCAGATTGGAACACAGCGATGAGACCTAGGCCTTTCACACATACCTTTACACCGACACCCTCACCTAATCGGAGATCTTTTATCGAGCTGACGAAAATGAGCTGGTTTTCAGATACGTTGTTCCGTCTACTCACGATATCCCGACTCCTCTGGCCAATTAGAAATTATTTGGGACAAGGTTTTATTGCACACCTTATTTGCTGATGTTTTGGGGATACTACCTAGGAAATAAACTGCAATGGGTCTTTTATAGTCCACAAGATTTTCTGCGCAAAACTCCAAAATTTCCTCGACCGTTAACGAGACATCTGACAATGGGACGACGCAAGCCACTGGTCTTTCCCCTTTTCGTTCGTCTGGAATACCGACCACGGCCGCCTCGACAATTCCGCTGTGTGTTACAAGAAGTTCCTCGATTTCGCGTGGATAGACATTGAACCCTCCCACGATCAGCATGTTCTTTTTCCGATCCACTAAAGTTAGAAAGCCATCCTCGTCCAAGCGTCCAACGTCGCCTGTATACAGCCAACCATCGGCCCTCGATTCGTCATTGTTTCGATATGTGTTTATGACGCGGGGCCCACGCAATCTGATCTCGCCGCTTTCCCCTATCGGTACGGGTCTTTCAGGATCTATTGCGCTAACAATCTCCAGTTCTATATCGGGGTAGACGTAACCGACTGTTCCGTACCGATGGCCCCCATTTAGGGGATTAACAGCGATCGGGCCGGCCTCGGTCATGCCGTAAGCCTCTATGATCGGCGTTGCCGTGACTCTCTCCCAACTACGATGAGTTTCCTCTAGAAATGTCGAACCGCCTCCAGGACAAACCCTTAGGTCATCAAGATCTGCGGAGTCGATATATGGCACAGCCAAAAGCCCCGCGTATATGGCCGACGGGCCACCACTAAAAACTGTCACTTTGTGACGCTCCAACAAGCCCAACACCACCTCGGGATTATATCGCGGAATGATCACAAGCGATGACTGATCGTAAACAGGATTCATGCAGCCCATAGCAAAGCCCCAGATGTGAGTTATGGGCGCCACATTTAGCCAGACCTCCTCTCCAATGGATGTCGGCCACCCCCAGTGCATTGCATGAACGCATTGCATCAAGCTACGATGATCGCGATCAAGGCTTTTGGGAAGCCCAGTCGTTCCACCGGTAAAGTGAAGCGTCGCATTGCTTTCGGGTCCAATTCTCACGCTCGGAGGCTTGGCCCCTGCATCACAAAGCGCATCAAACGAACACTTCCCTTGGCCAAAAATGATCGTTGCGATTGAATTTACGTCCTTCCCCAGAGCTTTGAAACCTTTATTTCCCCCCTCGGTGAAAATCATCACCTCGGGCTGCGCATCCTTGAGTAAAGGGCCAAGTTCAGCTGGGGTATAAAGAGGGTTTAGCAATACCACCTGTGCGCCCGCAGCCAGGATCGCGTACACTGCAATGTTGGATTCAATTGAATTTGGCACACACATACCAACGCGTGACCCCTGAGCACCCGCCTCAATCAACAGGTTTGCGAGCGAAGCCACACACCAACCAAACTCCCGATACGTTAGCGACCGTTCACCCTCGATCATGGCGGGCTGATCTCCACATACCTCAACTGCGTCCCAGAACATTTCCACAACGTTCTCGTACCTTGGCTCAAATAAAGGGCGGTCGGGGTACTTTACCTTTATTGCTCTTTTGTTCTTCAACACAACATGCCTCTCTCCAAAGAATTAAAGAAATGTGTTAATGTTTTTCGCTTGAAGAATAGTTTCCTGAATCTCTATCGTGCGGCGCGCAATTTTCAATCCATTGTCGTCCCGCGATCTCCGAATCAAATCCCGACGCCGGGCTGTTATCCGCATTCGGTCTGTTTCGTTTCTGTGGCGAACGTTGTAAACAACCGAGTGGACCAACCATTCATATGGATTTTCAGTGGCTTCCACCTCCACATTGCTTACGATGTGTAAGTGCCGCGTCGGCGGATCCTCCGCCCATGCTGTCGGTTGCCGGGCTCGTGCAACGCGCTTCTTTAAATAATCTAAATCATCATCAAAATACGCCATACGAGTCGCACTAATCGAGCCCCCTGGATCCGAACGGAAACGGCTCTGAACCCCCGGCATCCAGTAGTGAATATCGGGTGACATCATTTCAAGCCACTCTTCATAACGTTCTTGGTCGAGCAGACGAGCTTCCCTATAGAGAAACTGCTGTATTTCATAAGCAGTTTCTAGGGACACAGCCTGTAAGAGAGAATCATTGTTCATCTAATCTCGTGTCTCCTTTTTAAAACACACAATTCACCGGGACGGCACTTCGCTCCAGGTTTCTGCAGTCATAAGATCCAACCACCTTTCGTAGAACGCACGGTGATTCGCCTCGTTCACCATGCCTTCGTAGACATGGCCTTTAAGCTCAGGATGCTCGACTTTCGATCCGATTCCCAGCCCCGTATGCAAGCTCTGTCTGCGTGTTACGACTCCTGCATTCGAACTGGTGCAGTTCTCAAAGTTTTCACCATCGTCCATCTCGAAGACACCAGCGGGTGAGAACGTCAGCATAACCCCTCGCCGGTATTTCTCTTTCAGGGCCTCAGGTGCATTGCGATTCAAAAACACCCATGTATGTAGCTCAGTTTCGAGTGGCCCCTTAGGGTTCCAGGTTCTGAACGTATTATGCCCTGCGAGAAACGAAAGGTTCGGAAAAATATTACTGGAACTCAGAGACCCTATCATCCGAGTTCTTATTTTTCCCAAACGCTCTTCAAATTTCTTTTGATTTTCTTGTAGGTACTGGACAATTTCCGGCTCACAAAGTGTGGCGGCGTTCCCGATGAAATCGAGGCTGAATTCCCATCCGTGACCGTTGGCGTTGGCTTGATACGAGGAGGCTGGCGGAATGCGAGGTGCCTTTCCAAATAGAGAGTGGAGTGCGGAACTATGGGTCCACGCTGCATGGTAAGAGTCCCCGCAAAAATTTTCCGCCGGAAATTTCCAGTTGCATTTTAATCGAGACTTAATACTCCCACTTATAAACTCGATACCGCCTTCGTCATTATCAAGTAGAACGTCAAGATACCACCGAAAATCCCCAAGATATTCCGCAAGGGATGGAGCCTCCGAGTCAAATGTTGCAAAGTGGAGGCCGCCATAACTTTCAACTCTAGCCTTTGGTAGCCTTAGACTTTCTCTATTATACGTTGGATTTTCCTCGTATAGATGCTCGTGGGGAACACCGATCAGTGCGCCATCAAGGCCGTATGACCAGCCATGAAAATTGCAGGTAAACCTGCGCGCCTTTCCCGCTTCCGCAAAACATACGCGATTACCCCTATGAGAGCACGAATTGATAAAAACGTTGACTTTATCATCACGCCCTCTCACCACTATGACGGCATCCTGACCGATATGTGTGGTCAAGAAGTCACCAGGCTCAGGCAACTGCGAGTCGTGCGCGACAAACACCCAGCACCGGGCAAAAATCCTTTCAAGCTCTAACTCATAGATTTCGCGATCCCAGAATATTTCTCGACTGATCCGCCCCTCTTTCGCGTCGACGAGGCGCTTCAAGTAGTCGCTATCGACCCTGCCAACATTTTTCAGTGGAATTTGATTCATGTTCACCTCTCTAACTCAGACCTCTAATCCGGCGCAGGTCGATTTGATAAATTCTATAGCCCAGTGATACGCTCAGCGAACCCAAGTCCCGTAACCCCGCCCGGCCAGGCATCATAGAGAATCAGATTACTGCTAGCCTCGGGAACGGCTCCCATCACGGCTAAAAGATGGCGAATTTCCATTCCACCATTGCCGGCTTCGGCCTGTATATCCGCATCGTTTAGCTGTATGAGGGCGTCTGCATTTCCTGCCAGGAACATCTCCAACACCCATTCATCAAAATTCCGGTTAGTTTTTCCCATTTCGCCCGTACCGACCCAATGACTAATGCCTCCGCTACCCATTACGACGACCCTCTCGTCAGTCTCTATATGCTCAACAGCCTGCTTCAGCATTTCCCCAAACTTAAATGCCCTTGCCATGCGAATCGTTGGCGATACACCACTCGCCATATAAACTGGCACTGCCTTTACTTGACCGCCTTCAGGCAAGCAAAGCTGGGCCGGCACTCCTACTGAATGATCTACCGCTAACGTTTTCGAGACAGCCAGGTCAAACCCTGACTCCTGGGAGTAGTCGAAGATGGCTCTAGCTAATTCCCTATTTTCAGGGATATTGATATTAGGCAAGCCTGGCAGCTCATCTACTGGGCCCGACACTTCCCCCATTCCGATAAGTAGTTGGGGCAGACATCGTGGACTGAAGAGAATGTAATGATCTGCTCCAATTATAATAGCACTCGTCGCATTCAGTTCGGCGACGCGGGCTTTGATGGAGCTATACGCATCAAGAATATGCGAATTGTCCATCTTCTTCGGATTGATAAACACCATTGGGTCATGCGACATGATGAAGCCGCCTACTATTTTTCCCATTATCTACTCATTCCCCATTCGATCAAGCAAGACTCGAGAGTCGGCGCCTGGGCTAGGTATTCGCGCATACTTCGAGAACCATGTAAACCCATATAAAACCCCATCACGAGCATCGGGTTAAGCCCTAGCCTCAGAAGCCCCTCGACGTCTTCGTTGGCAACCATTTTGGCCTCGCTAGCGGAGACACGATAGCGTTTTAAAAAGGCCTCCCTGTCCTCGTTGTAGGTCTTTCTTCGCTGTTTCGAGTTACCCAAGTCGTACAAGAGCATCTCAACTTCGCCGGTAGGCATCGTCATTCCCTCCCCAGAAAAGCCATAACCTGGCCAACAAACTCTGGTTTTCGCTCCAATTGAACCCAGTGTCCGCACTTGCTAAACACGTGAAGCTCAGAATCTTCGATATGCTTGTGGGCATTGATGGCTAACTCGAGAGGCACAAGCTTGTCCTCCCTACCGTGAACAATAAGCACCGGGATTTTTATCTTTTCAAGTTGGGACAACGGAACTCCCCGAACCATCACTGGCGCGCCGTCTTCGCTTGGCTTTGGCTGTAATGCCCGAATTGTCTCGAGACCGCTATTTACATCGGCCATGGCAAACCTTGCATCTACCATGGCAGGAGTCACCAGCTCTGGATCAAAAGGAAACTGCTTCATCAACTTTTCCATGTTCTGTTTCGTCAAACTGAATCCATGAGTACTTCCAAGACCTGGAGTTTGCTCGAACTCTCCGACGGGCGTTCCCATCAACACGATACGGCTTACTCTGTGTGCAAACTGCGACATCATCGCCAAGGAGAGCGCACCTCCAAAACTGTTTCCTATGAGAGCAACTTTCTTCAGCTCGAGTGCATCTAGTAAACCCACAAGATGGTTCAACCACAGTTTTATCCCGGGTTTGCTACCTTCGGGGAGCGGAGATAGCCCAAACCCAACAATGTCGGGCGCTATCACGCGAAAACGATCGCTCAAGCTCGGGATTACTCCTCCCCAGTTCTGCCAAGCACTGACTCCAGGCCCTGAGCCGTGCAAAAGGACGACGGGGTCCCCCTTTCCGTGGTCGTGGTAATTCGTTGTAATACCGTCTACGACGGTCTGTCGACCCCGATCGATCAGTGACATTTAATATACCTCCTCAAGTTGTTTGCGCCTCTACCTCTAATGGATGTGCCCCCAGAAGCGTATCGATACGCACATACCCGATAGTATGGTGTTATGGGCACTAGGTCAAGACCGAGCCTTGTCCAATGTAGTTAGCACATAACGTGTCCGGTCTTGTAGCCCGTAATCTGTCCGGTCTCATACTCATCGGTTTTGGGAGGTGGAGATGAGGCGGACGGACCGGCTACAGGAGACACGACTTATTCGACTCGAAGAAGTCTGCGATTCTGCGATGGGTGGCGTTGACCGACGCCTGACCGAGAAGAGGCGGCACCCCTGCTGGGCGCCTGCGGGAGGACGTTTTGATGCGGCCTAATGAATCCAGTCAGATCGGCGTTGACACCGCTCCATACGGTGAAGTATTGTTCTGATGAAGGTGTAGGCATGGGCTCACCTTGATACGCAAGACTACTAGATACGACAAAAGTAGATAAAACCTGACAACAGATTAAAACTAAAGTAAGGAGTGCGTTGAAATGAAAAAGAAGTCGATTGGTGTCGTGGGCGTCGCAATAAGTGGCGCCTGTTGGGGGATTCTGGCGAACGCTCAGGACCTGGAGACAGCGAGCTCTAACCGCGAAAGGGCGATAGAAGAGGTGGTGGTGCTAGCCACACGGCGCGAAGAATCTCTGCAGGATGTTCCGGTAACGGTCACGTCGGCCTCCGGCACTATGCTTTCTCAAGCTGGAGTAGAGGACGTGCGATCTCTTGCAAAAGTGATCCCGTCCTACACCGGGGGTCGCTTTCAGCAAGTGATGCAGCCCTCCATTCGCGGTGTCGGGTCCAGTGGCACCTCTGTGGGGGACGAATCCAACGTCGCGGTCTACGTGGACGGTGTGTATCAAGGTGATCCATACTCGACACAAATCGACCTGGTCGAGGTATCTCGAGTGGAGGTGCTTCGGGGGCCTCAAGGCACTTCATTTGGCCGTAACGCAACAGGAGGGCTTATCAACGTAATTACTCCTGACCCAAGTTACGATTTCAACGGGCGTGTTGCACTCAAAGGTAGCAGTATCGACAACGAGGGCGGCAGCGAATTTGAGGTCAAGACCTACGTCACTGGTCCAGTGTCTGATCGAATCGCCTTCGATCTGGCCGGCATGTATCGTGACACGGGCGGGTACGTCAGCGACATTGGAAACGGTGGCGAACTGGCAGATGCTGAAAAGCTGTTCATCCGTAGCAAGCTAATGGTAGAACCCGCCGAGAATTCTAAGATCGTGCTGACGGTTGGCTATGTTGACTTCAAGGAAGACGGTGCTTACCAACAACCTTTCGAAGGAAACTCGGCAGGTGCCGCTTTTCCCGGTGCCATTATCGCGGCCGAGCCCTGGTCAACCTCAAACGAAACAGCCGGAAAGCACGAGTATGACCGGCTTGATGTTGCGCTTCAGACAAGTTTTCTTTTTGATAAAGTAGAACTTCAAACTACAAGCTCCTATATGGACACAAGCGTCCACCAAATTGCGGATTCTGACGGGACTAATATAGAACTAGGTTGGACTGATATGCGCGTAGAGCCTGAGACATTCAACCAGGAGATCCGCCTATTATCAGCTACCGACGACGCACTACAATGGAGTACTGGTGTCTATTACTACCACCTTAAAGGAAGGCAGCCGCTTGACGTTCTTAATAATCCCACAAATGATCCGTCAGTAACTTCCATCCAGTTGGATCCACGTTCGGAAACGAACTCATATTCGGGTTACGTCGAGCTGAACTACGCTTGGACTGACAAGCTGGACATCGCAATTGGCGGTCGTTACACGGACGAAGAACGAGAATTTAGTCAGTATGTCAACGGTATGCAACTGCCATACGGCGACCTAAGTGCAACCTTCGATGAGTTCACGTATAGCCTAAAGCTGAGCTATTCCGCAAGTAGTAGCGTACTTCTTTATGGGAGCTATGGCACCGGCTTTAAGAGTGGGCTCTACAATACTCTGGGGACATCGCCTGAGCCCGTTGAGCCGGAGACCATTGCCGCTTTTGAAGTAGGAATGAAAGCGGATCCGACCTACTGGCTGCGAACCAATGTTGCTCTTTACTATTACGAGTACGAAGACATGCAAGTGAATTCGAGAGCGGACGATAACCAAATGCGGTTGCAGAACGCTGCTGATTCCGAAATATATGGCGCCGAAATCGAGGCGATCGCCTATCCCCTAGATGACCTGGCTATCCGTGCATCATATTCTTACGTGAACGCGACGTTCGACCATTTTCCTGCGGCACAGGTCTTCGTTCCAAGGGAAACTGGGGGAAACCAAGTTCTCGCGATGGATGTGTCAGGTAACGATCTGGTTCGAACACCAGAGCATTCAGTAATTCTCGGGATGAACTATGGATTCAATTTGGGAGGTGGACGAGCTCACATAGCTAGCAATTTATTTTGGAGTGACGAGGTTTTTTACGACTTCCTGAACGAAGTTAAGCAGGACTCCTATGCGATGCTGTCTGCAGAGCTAGGCTGGTCGACCGCCGACGATAAATGGACCTTCAAATTGTACGCCAATAATTTGACGAATGAAGAAGTTGCCCAGCACATCGCTCCAGGGCCACTCGCGACCTATATCACCTATGAGCGTCCACGCACGATCGGTTTAGGTTTGGAGACAAGGTTCTGATACTGCTCTTCTGGTAACAGACGCTGCGCTAGTTCTCGCGGATTGACGAATAGATCAAGGGGTAAAGAGGGTGAGCCGGATTGTGTGCACAACATGCGATGAGAAGGGCGACGCCTCGGAGATCTCTGCGGCGGTAAATCGTTCGATATCCGCGAGCCAGCGTCCCGTATTCCAAATATTGTTCGCGAGGCTGCCCCTCTGAGGCTGCCCCTCTGTCTAGGAGAAGGGGTCATTGCACTCCACCTTCACACAAGGCGTCGAGGGCCCTCCTGCCTCTTGATGGCGCCAGGCAGTCTCCTCTCCGAGATTGTCCGATGGCCGGAGCTTTCGGCATCGGAATATAATGTCAAGAGGTCTGGTCTTTTTCTTTCGCTCGCGCGAATGCCAGCCCTTTTTCTCCCTATCATGAGGTGCATAGGTAACTAAATGCTTAAATCAATAGCTATCGTAGGCGCTGGTTTAGCCGGAGCAACGGCCGCTGCCCAGCTCAGGAGATCTGGATATGATGGTGAGTTAATTCTCCTAGGCGAGGAGCAATGGTATCCTTACCAACGCCCGCCGCTATCCAAGCAAATACCCGTCCATGGTTCATTTGAATCACTGCCCGTTTGGGAAGAGCAATTCTACGAGGATTTTAAAGTACGGCTACTCAGAAACGAGCGAGTTGCGTCTATCAACGTTGCTGGGAAGGCAATACAGCTAGCTGATGGCACATTGATTCCGGCGGACAGAGTGATACTAACGACAGGGTCGCGTCCACGAAAAATTCAGTCGGAGGGAGCGGATGCAGCCAATGTGCATTACTTGCGCACCCTTCGCGATGCGGAGCTACTTCACAAGTCAATCGTGCCAGGCTCTAAGGTTGTCGTTATAGGCATGGGAGTAATCGGTGCAGAAATAGCATCCGTTGCGTGCACGGCGGGTTGCCACGTAGCTGCGGTAGATCCAGCCCCCTACCCAATGATTAGGAGTGTCGGGAGCTATGTTGGTCGATGGCTGGCAGATGTACATCGTAACCACGGAGTGATTTCCTATATGAATACAGGCGTGGAACGCTTCTTGTCTTCCCGCGATCGGGTTCATACGGTCATCTTAAAGGATGGAAGAAAGCTTGAATGCGATTCAGTAGTTGTGGGTATAGGTGTTGTCCCCAATATCGAATTGGCAGCAGATGCCGGAATAAAGGTCGCAGATGGCATCGTTGTCGATGAGCGCTGCGTTACCAGCAATGAGTATGTCTATGCCGCAGGTGATGTCACGTATCAGCCAGGGTTCTGGGGTGAAGGGATTAGGTTGGAAACTAACGAAAACGCAGCGAAGCAGGCCGAAGCCGCTGCCCTGGCGCTGCTCGGAAAACACGTAGCATATAGGCCGATCGGTTGGTCGTGGTCTGATCAGTTTGCGATTAACATCCAAGTTGCTGGGCGGCCGTATGAGAAAGCTGAAATAATCCTTCGAGGCAGCTTGGAAGAAGAAGCGTTCACGGTATTTTATGTGCAAGATTCTGTATTGTATGGGGCCGTTTCAGTAAATCGGGCTTCGGATATGGCAGCATGTAAACGCTTGATCGAACGCAGAGTTCGAGTTGATCAGAGTAAGTTAGCTGACCTTCATGTTCCACTCAGAGAGCTGCTTTCGTAGCACACGACCCCAGGATGGCAGCCGAGAAGACGGCCGAGCGAGATCGCCGAATCAAGGCGCTGGAAGATCAGGCGGTCGACAAGCTGGATAATCAGGACAGCGGAACCAGAGGACGCGGCCGGCCTCTGTCCGATGGCGGCGTGCGCGCTCGCTTCTATCATGCCGTGATGGAAGCCTGATCCTGCCCACCAATGATGGACACCCTGTTAATCGAGTAAACTACGCGACAGAGGTGTAAGCGATAAACGAACCCCGCCCTGGATCACCGCTGGCCGATATGCTCGGAGTTGATGTTCACAGAGGCAGCAGCGCCTCGATCGCTTCGACGCTCTCAGCCAACGGCAACTGTGTGTAGATGTGCCGCAGGTAGGCGTAGGGCTCCAGCCCATTGGCCTTCGCGGTTTCGATCAGGGAGTAGAGATTGGCGCTGGCCTTCACGCCAGCCACCGAATGACTGAACAGCCAGTTCTTGCGGCCCAGCACGAAGGGGCGGATCGCATTCTCGGCGCGGTTGTTGTCGATCTCCAGGCGACCGTCTTCCAGATAGGCCACCAGCCTGCTCCACTCGTTGTGCAGGTACTGCAGAGCCTTCCCCGTCGCCGTGCTCGGCGGCACCTGTGGCAGGCTCTTGTCCAGCCAGGCCCGCAGCTGCTCCAGCACCGGCACCGCCTTTTCCAGGCGCAGGGTATGGCGCCCCCGAGTTCGACAGCAAACAACGTAACTCCTTGATTTCATTGAGTGCCGTTTTCAAAAT